>NZ_MAEY01000003.1:0-23680 GCF_002013745.1 Mycobacterium sp. D16Q16 | reverse complement strand
GGCTGCCTGCTCCTCATGGTGCGCGGCAGGCGTGATGTTCGCGGCGGGGGGGGGCCTCGGGGTGGAACCGGACAGGCCACGGCCGCAGACCGGCCAGGCGCCACGGCCTTGGCCCGCGAGCACCTTCTCGGCGATCGCGATCTGCTGTTCCTTGGTGGCCAGGTGAGCGGACGGGGCGTACTGGCCACCACCGCTGTTGATCCAGGTGCTGGGCGAGAACTGCAGTCCGCCCTGGTACCCGTTACCGGTGTTGATGGCCCAGTTGTTACCCGATTCGCAGCGCGCGACCTGGTCCCACTCGCCATCGGTGGCTGCTGCGGCCGTCGCGGCCATCATCAGACCGCCACCGACAAGGCCTGCACCTGCTACCGCGACCTTGGCCGCTTTAGCGCCCGCCTTGGTGGGCTTACTGTGCCGTCCACTCATATGTCCGTCGTATTCCTCTCTGTGACGCACCTGCGAGGTCAGCTGTCGGGTTCGAACGAGAGGTCGCTCGGCCCGGTTGCCCGGGCTTCACCCCAAGAACCATGGAGGTTCGTGCTGGAGATCGAGATCTCCGGCGGTTGGGTTCCCCGCCTCCGTCCCTTGGTTTACCGACGAGGTGCCACACCCGAGGGACGGAGCTCGGTGCGCGGGTATGGACTTCGGATGACGGTACGTGCCCGCGCGCATCTCGTCATGTTGGACATTCCCCGGTGTTTCGTCCACAACGGGGTGGGTTTATTCCCATCGGTGGTGAGGTCTGCGCAGGTTATTGGGTAGCTCCACCACCCCGTGTCCGCGTCGTGACCCTTCTGTGACCTTCGGATGTGTGTCGTAGATCACGGAATTACCTAGGGGTCCCTGTATGCAACTCTCAGAGTTACCTTAGAGCTTCCTTAGGAAAAGGACGGGCCAGCGCACTTCTATCCTCCAGCGAACGGAGGAAGAACATCCACGACAGAGCCTGATTCCGGCCGGTGGGAGCGGTCGCGGACCGCCACGCCGTCATAAAGAAAGGAACAACGCGCCAATACGCGTTCCAGTTCCGGTCCTTTCGTGGCCAGTTGACGGGTTAGATCGTCGAAAGAGGCCCCCGTGGGGAGCTCGACGGTCTCCTCCTGGACACCTGCGGCGGTCGCGGCAGCGGCGAAATACCGGACGTGGATGCTCACCTAGCCGCCGATCGCGCTCATCGGACGATCTGGCTGCAGGAACGAGGGGTCGTTGATCCCATGCCCCGGTTTCTTCCCCCACATGGCGACCTGCCACGCCGACGCCACCATCGCGTCGGTGGCGCCGGAGCGGAGCAGCCCGCGCAGGTCTGACTCTGCCGTGGCGAACAGGCAATTGCGCACCTGTCCGTCGGCCGTCAGCCGGGTGCGATCACAGTCCCCGCAGAACGGCCGCGATACCGACGCGATGATCCCGACCGTGGCAGGGCCTCCGTTGACCAGCCAGCGTTGTGCTGGTGCGCTGCCACGGGGTGCCGGGTCCGTGCTCAGGGTGAACTCCCGGCTCAGGGCGGCGTGGACTTCGTCGGCCGTCACCATGCGGTCGCGGTTCCAGTTGTGCTCGGCGTCCAAGGGCATCTGTTCGATGATCCGCAGCTCATATCCGTGTTCCAGGCTGAACCGCAGCAGTGCGAGGGCATCCTCTTTGTACTGCTCGGGTGTCAAAACTGCGTTGATCTTTATGGGCGATAGTCGGGCGGCGTCGGCGGCTTCGAGGCCTCTGAGCACATCGGATAACCGGTCGCGGCGGGTGATCGCGGCGAAGCGATCGGCGTCCAACGTATCCAGCGACACATTGATGCGGTCCAGCCCGGCGTCGCGTAGCGCGGCGGCCTTGCGATCCAGGCCGATGCCGTTGGTCGTCAGTGCGATATCGGGTCGCGGTGAGAGGGCGGCCACCGCGGCGACGAGTCGCTCCAAGTCCTTGTATATCAACGGTTCTCCGCCGGTGAACCGGACGCTACGGATTCCCAGCTCGGTCACCGCGATGCCGATAAGCCGAACGTATTCGTCGGCGGTGAGTAGCGCGTCGCTGCGCAACCAGTCCAGTCCCTCCGCGGGCATGCAGTACGTGCAACGCAGATTGCACCGGTCGGTCAATGACACCCGCAAGTCGGTCGCGATGCGGCCGAACGAATCAATCAACGGGGTCATAAGTCCAGCGTAGCGACCACTTGCACGAGCCGAGTAGGATGACCACTCACCGCGCCCTATTTGGGGCGCGTTAATCATGTGAGGTGAGTGCAGTGCCAACCGGCAAGGTCAAGTGGTACGACGCCGAGAAGGGCTTCGGCTTCCTGTCGCAAGAGGATGGCGAGGACGTGTACGTCCGGTCCTCGGCGCTGCCCGCTGGCGTTGAGGGGCTCAAGGCCGGACAGAAGGTCGAGTTCGGCATGGCTGCGGGCCGTCGCGGTCCGCAGGCGCTGAGCCTCAAGTTGATCGACGCGCCACCCTCGGTGCAGAAGACGCGCCGCGAGAGCAGTGGGCCGGTGAACCACAAGCACACCACCGACGAGCTCCACGGAATGATCGAGGACATGATCACCTTGCTGGAGGGCACGGTGCAGAGCGAGCTGCGCAAGGGGCGTTACCCGGACCGCAAGATCGCCCGCAAGGTCTCCGAGGTCGTGCGCGCGGTGGCCAGCGAGCTGGACGCCTGACCTGAGCTCCATCCGCGCCGACGATGTGATCGCGGCGCTCGATGCCGCCGGCGACTCCGGCCGGGCCACGAAGTCGGCACGGTTCTTCAAGACCGGGCCTGGTGAGTACGGCGAGGGCGATGTCTTCGTCGGCGTGTCCGTACCCGATCAGCGCAAGCTTGCGCGGCGATTCCGTGGCATCGGACGCGACGCGGTGGTGCGGCTGCTGGCCAGTGAGGTGCACGAGCATCGCTTGACCGGGTTGATCCTGGCAGTCTGGGAGTTCACCCACGCCGAAGGCGCCGAATGTGAAGCCTGGGTGCAGATGTACCTGCAGCAGGTTCGCGACGGCCGGGTGAACAACTGGGACCTGGTTGATTCCTCGGCTGAGCAGATCCTGGGGGAATGGCTTGTCGGCCAGGACTATTCGCTGTTGTTAGAGCTGGCGGCCGAAGATGACCTCTGGCGTCGGCGGGTGGGCATCATCGGAACCTTCGCCTTCACCAAACGCGGTGATGCGCAACCCCTTCTCGCGGTGGCGCCGCTGGTCATCGAGGACCGCCGGGACCTGATCCAGAAGGCTTACGGCTGGATGCTGCGTGAGGCCGGAAAGCGCTGTGGCGCCGAGATACTCGTCGAATACTTGGATGTGCATGCCGCGGCAATGGGCCGCACGGCACTCAGTTACGCCACGGAGCATCTCGATGCCGAGGCTCGCGCGGAGTATCGAGCCCGGCGCTAGTTCTGCCAGACCGTGGCCACGGACCAGGTGGCCCGTGCCTTGAAGACCTGCTCACCTAATTCGTTGACGCCGACCGTGGGCACTGCCACCTCGATACCCACCAGCTTCCTTCCCGCCCTGTCGACGGTCGGAACGGTGACCGCCGAGCGGTGATCCCAATAGATCACTTGGTCGCCGTACTTTGTCGACGGCGCCGCCAGATCGGCGTACGCCGGTGTGATCGCCCACGGACCTTTGGAGATCTGTGAGTCGACCGAAAGCTGAACGGGTTCAGCATCATTCACGAAAAGTTCGGCTATGCGACCCGGCGAGTCGCATTTGGCGAGCGTTCTATCGCAGTAGAGCAGCGGGCCTACTCGCACCAGGGTGCCGTGGGTGAAAGCGCTGATCTCGGGCCGCTCGTCCTGGTAGCCGCGTAGCTGCCAGGCGATGAACCCCACCATCGCGGCAGCGGTCAACACCAAGACGGCGGCAAGTGCCGCCAGTTTTGCCTTCACGCGACTACCTTGCCACCCTCTTGTTCGGCCATCACCGGGCGGTTGCCGCCCAGGCCCGGGATCAAGGAGACGCCGCGGAAGCTGGCCAGCGTCTGTGCCAGGCCGAGGAGGAGTACCGCCGATATCACCGTGAACCCGACCCATAGGTCGGTGTAGATCATCACGCCTATCGCGCCACCGAGCACCCAGGACAGCTGCAACAGCGCCTCGGAACGCCCGAACGCCGATGCGCGGGATTCCTCGGGCAGGTCGTCCTGCAGGGAGGCATCCAGCGATGCCTTGGCGATGGCGCTGACCCCCGATGTCACCAGTGTCGCGAACACCACCACCGCCAGGACCCCGGCGAAGGCCGCCGCGAGCGCCACCACCGTGACCGCGCTGGCGCACCGCACCACGAGCAGGGCGGGGCGGCCGAGCTTGAGCCGGGCACTGGTGGCATTGCCGGCGAAGTTCCCGATACCGGCGGCGGCGCCGATCATGCCCAGCATCGCGAGCTGTTGGAAGCCGTGCGCATCATGGGATTTGGCTACAAAGGCCGGGTACAGGGTGAGGAAACCGACCATCACCTTGATGGTGCAGTTGCCCCACAACGCGGTGATGATGTTGCGGCCCAGAGGCTGGCGGATCTTGTCCTGCTGCTTGTGGGAGCGGCGGAGCAATATCGTCGGGTGTTCGCCGTCGTCGCCGTGATAGCCGAACGTCGTGGGCACCTCACCGGCAGTCACCTCGACCCACTTCGGGATGCGCATGGACGCCCAGGCACCCACCGCCGCGGCGGCCATGACGGCGAAAAGTGCTCCGGGCAATTGGAACAGACGGGTGAACGACAGCTCGAAGGCTCCGGCGATCGCGCCGCCCACAATGGTCCCGCCGACCAAACCGAAGGTGGTGAGCCGCGAGTTGACTCGAACCAGGTCGATTGTGGGAGGCAGTACACGCGGCGTGACAGCGCTCCGCAACACGCCAAAGGACTTGGACAGCACCAGCATTGATAGCGCGCACGGATACAGCACCCAGGGCGGGAAGCTGCCGCTGGCACCGTCGTAGTTGGCGATCATGATGACGGCGAGCGCGATGCGCAGCCCAAACGATGCGGCGAGCGCGGCCCGGCGCCCGTGTTGCAAACGGTCGAGCGCGGGACCTATCAGCGGGGCGATGACCGCGAACGGCGCGATGGTGATGAGCAGATACAGCGCCACCTTGCTTTTGGATTCGGCGGTGGCGGCGGCGAAGAAGAGTGTGTTGGCGAGAGCCACGGCCATCGCGGCATCCACCGCGAAATTGGCCATGACCGGATAGGTGAGTGCGGTCAGGCCCGATTTGTCGGCGCCGTCGGCCGTCGCGGCCTTGTGGAACAGCCCGTACATCCGGGAGCCCATTTCACGGCTGCGCATCGCGGCGACCCGGGTGACCGTCAGCTTCGGCGGGATCTCCTGGTCGGGTAGGGGCTGCCGTCGCACCCGCTCCCGGTGTTCGTCGCCTAGTGGCGGCAGATACCGGTTCGATGAGCCGCTCGCACGACGAGGATCCCGCTTGGCGCCGCCCGTCGGATAATTGGCCATACCCGGGTGGGAGTTGGCGTCGCGCGCATCCTGATTTCGGCGACGAGATGGGGAGTCACTACCGGATTGGCGGTTCCCGAACCGCGCGTAGTCGTCCCGCACGCATCAATTGTCCCCCACGGTGAGAAGATGGTCAGCGATGGACATCACTATCTCCGGCCGCGACGCCCTTTACACCTGTATCGACCAGGCTCGTACAGCCATCGTCGAGTTCAGTGGGGAGACCGTGGGCAAGTACCTCGGCGCCTCCTCCGAGAGCACCGATCTGCACGCGTTGACCCACCGTTTCGAGGCGGAGCTGCCGGGATACCGCGGATGGCACTGGGAGGTGGTGATGGCCGCCCCACCGGGCGCGACCGTCGCCACCGTCAGTGAGGTCGTGCTTGTGCCGGGCACCGAGGCGCTGCGCGCACCGAACTGGGTGCCCTGGGATCAGCGCATCCGGCCGGGCGACCTTGGCCCCGGCGATCTGCTCGCGCCGCCGCCCAACGACCCTCGATTGGTGCCCGGATACACCGACAGCGGTGATCCACAGGTCACCGAGACCGCGGGTGAGATCGGGTTGGGACGCAAGCAGGTGCTCAGTCTGGCCGGGCGCGTCGACGCCGCGCAGCGGTGGTTCGAGGGCGACTGGGGGCCGGATACCGAGATGGCACGTGCCACCCGTCGGGTGTGCCGGTCCTGCGGTTTCTACCTGCCACTTGCCGGGTCATTGGGTGTCGCGTTCGGGGCATGCGCCAACTCGATGGCGGCCGACGGCCGTGTCGTGCACATCGAGTACGGCTGCGGCGCTCATTCCGATACGCCGCAGCCGGTCAACTCCGCGATGCCGTTGTACGAGCCCTTTGACGACGGCGTTCTGGATCTAGCGGACTAGGCGTTTTCCGCCGCATCCTTGATCTTCGACAGCGAGGTCCGCATCCCTTCGAGGAGCACCACGTCGAACACCTCAGTCCCGCCGAACATCAGGTTCTGCAGGTTGGTGGAGATGGGCGACCGCTTCTCGCCCAGCACGCGGCGCTCGGTCACCCTGGTGCCGCCGGTCGCGGTGGGCTCCAGGTCATAGCTCCACTCGCTGAGGTTGTCCTTGATGTGCCAGGCCAGGCGCCTGTTGGGCTCGACGGCGGTCAGCACGGCCCGTGTCGGCCACACCTTCCAGCCTTTGCGGTTGTAGTTGATGACGTTGGTGCCCGCCTGTACGGGTCCGCGCACGAACATCTTGCGAGTCTGGGGACTCCACCGGGGCATGTTGTCGAGGTCGGCGATCAGTCCCCATACCTTTTCCACGGGCGCATTGATCTCGACGACGGTTTCCAGCAGTGATGCGTTGGGCATGGGTTTGCTCCTCTTTCCAGGGTGTCTACGGGTTTTTTCGAGCTACAAGCCGGTTTGCGCACCGCGTGAGCCACGCCGTGCCGCACGCACTTGGAGCAGGACGATGGCCGTGCCCAGCGCGCCGGTACCGAGTCCGGCGAGTGTGATGGGACGCCAGCATTCGAACGCGGGAATGGTGAAGGCCAAGATGTTGGCAACGAGCCACAGCAGGGTGCCTGCGACGACAACCGGCCACGGATTGAGCAGTGCGGCCGGGAGCGGGGGCGGTTGGGGCGCGGGGGTATCCACTAGATGCGCAGCATACGTGGGAAGAACTACACCGGGCTAGGTCCCTGTGAAAGCCCTGGACGTGCCGTAAGGTTTGGGCCGTGAGCGACCCCGATGCCCGGCTGGCCAGCGATCTGTCGCTTGTTGTCATCCGCCTGGCCCGGCATTTGCGCTTTCGTCGTGCGGATTCCCCGGTCTCGCTGACACAGCTGTCGGCATTGGCAACATTGCTCAACGAAGGTGCGATGACCCCGGGCGCGCTGGCTGCCCGCGAGCGTGTGCAGCCGCCGTCGATGACACGGGTGATCGCCTCCTTGGCCGAGCTCGGGTTGGTGGAGCGTTCGGCGCATCCGACCGACGGCCGCCAGGTAGTTGTCTCGCTGTCGGAGGCAGGCGCAGACATCGTGCTGGCCGATCGCAGCGCCCGCGAGGAGTGGCTGCGCGAGCACCTCGACGATTTCACCCCGGACCAACGCGCGGTGCTGCGGCAGGCGACCGACCTGCTCTCGGCGCTGGTCAATGAAAACGGTTAGCTGACAATCTCGTTAGTCTCTAAAATGATCTACCGTGGCTGACCGCGGCGGGATATTCGTATCGCTGCGCGCACGCAATTACCGGCTGTGGATCAGCGGCCAGATGGTCTCGCTCATCGGAACGTGGATGCAGCGCGTGGCGCAGGACTGGCTGGTCCTGGACCTCTCGCATGGCAACGCCTTCTTGCTGGGTGTGGTGATGGCGCTGCAATTCGGGCCGACGCTTTTGCTGTCGGTATGGGGCGGGATGCTGGCCGATCGCTACGACAAGCGACGGATGCTCATGGTCACGCAGGCATTGATGGCGCTGTTCGCGTTGACGGTCGGTCTCTTGCAGGTCACCGGGCTGGTCCGGATCTGGCATGTGATGGTGGTGGCCTGTGCGATGGGATGCGCCGCGGCCATCGAGGCGCCCACCCGGCAGTCCTTCACCATCGAGATGGTGGGCCCGGAGCACCTGCCCAACGCGGTCGGGCTCAATTCGATGGTGTTCAACCTCGCGGGTGTCATCGGGCCGGCGATCTCCGGTGTACTGATCGGGCTGGTCGGCACCGGCTGGGTCTTCCTGCTGAACTTCGTCAGTTTCGTCGGTGTGGGAATCGCGCTGTGGCGGATGCGGCCAGATGAGCTGCACCCAAGTGATCCGGTTCCTCGCGCCAAGGGGCAGCTGCGCCAGGGATTCTCGTACGTATGGCACCGACGCGACTTGTTCATGATCATGCTGACGGTGTTCCTGGTCTCGACGTTCGGGCTCAACTTTTCGCTGACGCTCGCGGTACTGGCGCGCGAGACCTTCGGTCGTGGCGCGGAGTCGTACGGGCTGCTGTCGACGGCTCTGGCTATCGGCACGCTGTTAGGTGCCACCCTGGCCGCCCGGCGCACCGAGAAGGTGCGCATGAATTTGTTCTACAGCGCCGCAATGGCTTTCGGTATCTCTGAGGCCGTCGTCAGTGTGATGCCCTCCTACCTGTCGGTGGCCGTCGCTCTCATCCCGACGGGTCTGCTCGCGCTGACGTTCACCACGTCGGCGATGAATATCATTCAGCTGTCCGTGGATTCGCAGCTGCGAGGAAGGGTAATGGGTATCTACATGGTGGCTTTCCTGGGCGGCACCCCGCTGGGTAGCCCATTGGTGGGCTGGCTGGCCGATCTGCATGGCGGACGGATGCCGCTGCTGATCGGCGGGGTGGTATCGGTGGCCGCGGGGCTGATATGCGCGGCGTATCTGCGCCGTCATCCGTGTCCGGTTGTCGCCGAGGTGGTTCCGGTGGCCGGCCGGATAAGTCCTGGACTCATTCCGCCTGCTCCGGTCGCAACCTCGGTGTGTGAACCGACGCCGCTGGCGAAGCGGGTCTAGATGCTGGTCATCGATGTAGACAACCCTGCGGATCCCCGTTTGGACAGTTTCCGCGATCTCAACAGCGTCGACCGCAGGCCCGATCTGCCCAGTGGCAAGGGGCTGGTGATCGCCGAGGGTGTGCTTGTTGTGCAGCGCATGGTGGCCTCGCGATTCGCCCCCTTCGCGCTTTTGGGTACCGACCGTCGATTGACTGAGCTTGCCGACGATCTCGACCCCGTCGACGTTCCGTATTACCGGGCGAGTGCGGAGGTTATGGCGGAGGTCGTCGGCTTTCATCTCAACCGGGGGGTGCTCGCCGCGGCGCGGCGCCCGGTGGAACTGTCGGCGGCTGAACTGATGCAGAGCGCACGCACAGTGGCGGTGCTGGAAGGTGTCAACGATCACGAGAATCTGGGCTCGATCTTCCGCAATGCCGCGGGAATGGGAGTGGACGCGGTGTTCTTCGGCAGTGGCTGCGCCGACCCGCTGTATCGGAGGGCGGTGCGGGTGTCGATGGGGCACGCGCTGCTGGTGCCATTCGCGCGCCTTCCAGAATGGCCGAAGTCGCTGTACCGGCTGCGGGACAATGGATTCCGATTGCTGGCGATGACGCCGGCCGGGGACTCGCGGGCGTTGGCCGACGCGATGCCGCCGTTACAGGGGGAGAAGGTGGCGCTGATGGTGGGTGCCGAGGGCCCGGGACTGACCGATGTCGCATTGCGTGCCAGCGATTTTCGGGTGCGCATTCCCATGGCCAACGGCACTGACTCGCTGAACGTGGCCACCGCCGCCGCGTTGGCGTTCTATGAGCGCGCTAGGCTCGCGCCATGACCGGCGATCCTCAGCCCGCGCGACGAGTGAATGGCCCGTCGGACGCCGACACCCCGTGGGCCGAGGGCATCGTCTCGGCGATGTGCGTGGCCGTGGTGGTCGCGGTGGGTGTGGTGGTGCTGAGTCTCGGTCTGGCACATGTGCATCCGCTATGGGCGGTTCTGCTCAATATTGTTGCCGTGGGTGGTCTTTCGCCAACGTTGTGGGGTTGGCGGGAGCGTCCGGTGTTGCGATGGTTTGTGCTGGGTATCGCAATCGGGATCGCCGGCGGATGGGTGGCCGCCGTGGTGACCGCCCTGATCACCTAGAGCGCGGCCCCGCTTAGTTCTGGCCGCTGGAGCGAACGCCGAGCAGCACGTCTTCCCATGTGGGCACCGTCGGCTTACTCCGGCGCGAGCGCCGCGGTGCGGGGGCCGGTTGAACGTTGGTGTGCTCCTCGGCTGCCACGGGTTCCGGTTCGCGGACCGGTTCGGGCTGCGGCGCGGAGTGCTCGTTGAACAACTCCGGCTCGGGCTCGGGGAGGAGCGGAGCCACCGGTGCGACGGGGCGCAGGCTGCGGGTGAAGGTCGGGTCGATGAGCTCGCGTGCCGAATCGTCGAGCGCGGTCACCGTGCCGCCATGGGCCCCGGGAGTGAACCGGAAGTGTGCCTTGTTGTCCGAGCGGCCGGCGCGCCACAGTAGCTGCACGGTCCATCGGCCGTCCTCGACCTTCCAGGCGTCCCATTCAATGCCGTCGGGGTCGAGTCCCCGCGCGAACATCGCACCGGCGACGGTATCGGCGAGCGTGTTGACCGTGGGGCCATCGCTGCGAACGGGATGGGCCGCCGTGGCCATCTCGGCTGCGCGCTGTCGTTCCAGCAATACCGGATGGGCGAACCGTTCGATCCGCGAGACATCCACTCCGGCGGAGGTGGCGACTTGCTGGACGGTGGCGCCAGCCCGGATACGAGCCTGAATTTCCCGGGGTCGCAACGAGCTCTCCATTTCGATCTCGATCTGTCCCAGACGGGACAGATCGCGCCGGGCGGCTGCACGGAGTCTGTCGTCGGCGTCGATGACGAACTTGTCGGCGCCATTGGCGTCTTGGCAGACCACTCGCTTGCCGTCGGCCGACAATCCGATGACTTTCAGTTCGCGCACGATGTCCTCCTCGCCCTGGACTGGATGCTCCAGTTCTCCGGACCTTAGTGCAGGTAGAGGGCCATTCTGTGGTGACACGCGGGGGTAGGGGCTACTTGCTTTTCCGGAGGGTTCGCGCTATGTGACGTGTGTGGCAGATGTTGTTTGCCGCTGAGGCGGGTGGCTTGGTGCTAACGCGAATCGAGTGCGAGCCTGGCGCGGGTTCTTGGCGTGATTTCCGCGGGAGGCTCGCACTCGATAGCGCGCTAGATCGGGATCGCGTGCCCTATGGGCAGGTGACCTCGATTTCGAATGGCTTGTTGGTGGGCTGCATGGGGTTGGCCATGTCCACGGCGATGGCGGTGCCTTCGATGTGGTACTTCTTGCCGTCCTTGGTGGCCTTTGCGCTCGCTCCGGGGGTGCCTTCGGAGAATGCCAGCGACTGACCGCTGAGGCTGCCCAGGCCCGCGGACTTCACCGTCGGTGAATCGCCTTCCGTCACCACAGCGCCAAAGCCCTGAGCGCCGCTGCCGATGACGATGTTGACGTTGCCGTTCGAGGCCTGGCAGACGACAGCACCTTCGATCTTCTGCTCCTTACCGTCGATGACGACCTTGGCGCTGCTGTTGGTCGCAACCGCGCCGGCGCCGTTGCTGACGGTGGTGCCCTTGGTCTCGGATTTGTCCTTATCGCTCGAACAGCCGACCAGACCTGCGGCGATAATCGCCGCGCCGCCAATGGCGACCACAAGCCCACGCTTCATAGCGTTCTCCTTATATGTGATGAGGGGTGGAGCCGGACAGGACAAAGTATGGGTCGGTAACGGGGCGGGGTACGCGGAACGCCGGTATACCTACGTACCCAGATTTGAGATATCGATTCCGGCTGACAGCAGAATCACCACCACCACGGTCAGGGTGGTCAGTGCGACGGGCCTGGCGCCGTGGTGCCAGTGTCCCCGGGCCAGCGCATGATGGCGCACGGTGCTGATCGCGACGACGCCGAGCACGACCCCGGTGGCGATCAATGATGCCCCCGCGGTCTGTTTGTGGATGAGTGCGTGGGTGATGAACACCGCGGCGGTTCCCGCGGCCGCCAACCCGGTGCGAAGCCAGGCCAGCGCCGTGCGCTCGGCAGCGCGGGTCTCGTGGGCAGCCCTCATCGGTAGAAGACCGCGATCGACGCGAGGATCGCGACCAGTCCGATGCTGACAGCGAGGAGAGGAACCAGCAGGGTGCCCTTGAGTGGTTGGTCCCGGTCCATCCGCTCCTTCACGTCGCGCCAATGCACATATGCGCCAATCGACACCACCACGGCAAGAGCCAGGCAAGACGCTGCCAGGACATGCCGGACTCCGGCGTGGTGAAACGGTTGGACGAGAGTCTGGACCGCGACACCGCCGGCGAGCAGTCCGAGCGCGGTGCGGATCCATGAGAGAAACGTGCGTTCGTTGGCCAGGGTGAAGCGGTAGTCGATCTGGGGGTCTTCGGGCGGTTCCGTCACCCCGCCCAACTTACCGAGCAGCGCGCCGGCGCCGGAGCGGGTTGGTTTCTCAGTTTCTATCAATCTAGAGACGATCGTAGTGAAATTGATAGGTACTATGGATGTATGAAGGTTTTAGCTTTGGGTGGGGCGGGCGCAATGGGTGCTGTTGCCGTGCGTACCGCTCGGGAAATGTCGGGTGTCGGGGAGATCGTCATCGCCGATAGCGATCTCGGTGCTGCCGAGGGATTGGCGCGACAGTTGAGGGAGGGCCGCGTACCGGTCCGGGCCGTCGAGGTCGATGTCACCGATGAGGCGGCGTTGCGTCGAGTCCTGGAACCGGCCGATCTCGTTCTGAACACCGTTGGTCCGTACTTCCGTTTCGGATTGACGGTGCTGCGCGCGGCGATCGAGACGCGAACGCACTATCTCGACATCTGCGACGACTGGGAGCCGACGTTGCAGATGCTCGAGCTGGACGAGTTGGCACGTGAGCACGGGGTCTGTGCGGTGATTGGTATGGGGGCGAGTCCCGGGATCAGTAACTTGCTCGCCGCCATCGCCGCAACAGGATTCGATTCGATCCACGATATCTACACGGCGTGGCCAGTAGATGTCGGCACCGACGGTGACGACACCGAAGGTAAGGCCCAGTTGTTGAGCTCAGGTGGCCGGCCTACTGCCGCGGCAGTGCATTGGATGGAGCAGGCGAGCGGCACGATCACTGCGGTGGGTGCCGGGCAGCTCGCCGAGCAGCGTCCGCTGAGACCGGTCGTATTGGACCTGCCGGCGGGACACCGCGGCACCGCCTATTCGATTGGACATCCGGAGCCGATCACGTTGCAACGCAGCCTGAAGCCGATCGGCACCGCACTGAACCTCATGGTCATCAAGCCGTGGACGGTAGCGTATCTCGACGCGCTGCGGCGCGATATCGACGCCGGATTGCTCACTCTGGAACAGGCTGCGGTCGCGTTCGCGGTGCCCGGATGGCGTCGCACGGTGCGCTCCGCGTGGACAGCGCTTCGCCTGCGGGGCCCCGGCACGCTCCCGCCGTTCTTCGCCGCGGTCACGGGCGAGCGGCAGGGAGGTCGGTGTGCCGCGGTCGCGCGCCTGAATATGGCTGGCCCGCAATCACAACCGATCAGAAGTGCCTTGCGGGATATGGCTCGCATCACCGGCGTGCCACTGGCCCTGGGTATGGCTCAGGTGATCGACGGCACGGCACGTCGCGCGGGCGTTCACCCGCCCGAGGTGGTCATCGAGCCGCAGCGGTTCTTCGCCGATCTCTCAGTGGCACTCGGGTGTGACAGTGGGGTTTCGCCGTACCTGCTTGAGCGGGAGTCACTGCCTTGATTCGATCGGGGTACCGCCGAACGTAGGATGATTGAACATAATGTGGCGGCGGCTTCGTGAGGTGAACGTTTGGACATCGAACACGTCCTGAACTCTGATGTCTCTACCCGCAGTGTGGTCGAGAGCATGATCCGCCAGGACGCGACCATTGCTGCCGGCGAGCTCTATGACGTCGCCAATATTCTCGGCATGAGCGACCAGCAGGTCCGCCTGTGCGTCAAACGACTTGTGGCCGAAGGACGTTTTACGCAGGAGGGGCGGGGCCGCAAGGCGATTCTGCATGCCACGGGGGCGACGAGGAGCACCCTCGAACCGGATTTGGACTTCGTGCGCTTCATGTACGAGCAGGATCGCGGCCTTGCCCCGTGGGATGGCCGGTGGCATCTTGTTGCGTTCGCGGTACCCGAATCGGTTCGCTCGGCCCGTGATGCCATGCGCGACAGCATCCTTCGGTTAGGTGGCGCGCCAATCCAGGGTGGCCTCTATGTGTGTGCCAACGACTGGGAGGCGCGCATTGGGGCGACGGCCGAACAACTCGGCGTGGCTGATCACATCACGATGTTCACCACGACCGATCTTGTACTCGGCGGCGAATCCGGGGCCCGAGAGCTGGCTGAGCGGCTATGGCCGATCAATGCGATCGCCGACCGGCACCGCAAGCTCCTGGCGGTGGCGGAAGGGGTTCTTCCCGCGCTGCGCACCGCGTCGCAGACCGAAGTTCTCACCCTCGCCGTCGTGCTGGCGGCGGAGTTCACCCAGGCGGTCGAACCCGACCCGCTTTTACCGCCGCAGCTGCTCGCGCAGCCCTGGGTGGGCACTGCCGCCCGAGCAGCGGTCGCCGCGTGCTGGGGCGAGCTTGCGAAATATGAAGCTGAACAACCCGTTCAATTGTTCGGCTGGTACGCCGAAGCCATACGGCAGATCATCTGAGCCGTCCGGTGCGCATCATCCGTGCGATCGCCGCGGCGCCCAGCATGGCGCCAAGAATCGTCAGCGCAGACCAGAACCAGCCCCATGACGGTGGTAGCGGAGAGAGTATGAATGCCGCCAATGTGTACACGCCAACGGTCAGGCGAAGGCGCAGTACGTTGTTGAGGTTCGCAAGTGTCACTGCGGCAGTGATTCGGCGCAAGACGAACAGCTTGGCGGCAAGCATTCCGAGAAGAAACGTCAGGCCGAGCAGCTGAACCCACGGTGGTGGGGCGCCCTTCCACGGTGAGGAAAAGGGCATCGTCGCCACCGCCAGCGTTACGGCACCCGCGGCTTCGTAGAACGCCAGCCGTCGCGTGGTGTGCCGCTTGCTCCGCACGTTCAGCGCACTGCTTGTCCGGCAACGTAGTTCCGCAAGTTGTCCAAATATCCGGGGGCGTAGAGCGAACGCGGGGAGAACACCGCGACCATCGTCGAGCGCCAACTCTGGTCGTTGTCCAGATCGGCCTTGACGATGTTGTGGGACGCCTTCGGGTATCGCTGCACCGTCAGCTGGTGCGGCGGCAGTGCCCGCCGGTAGGCCTGCTCGGTCTCGTCGACATCGACGTTGAGGTCCTCGTCGCCGAGCGCCAGCAGGACCGGCACCGTGACCTGCGGCAGGATATCGGTCACATCGGACCGATAGTTCTTGTGCACAAAACTCCACCGATCAGCCGACATGGGATCCGAATCCTGTTGGACTGCAAGGTACTGCTCGTAGGTGGCATTGCCGCGCAGTGCTTGCAGCGACTTCTCTCGGCGACTTAACGCGGCGTCGATGTCAGATGAGGAGGCTCCGCGGTCCCGCAGCTCGGCAAGCAGGTTGTACTTGCCCTGCCGTAGCCAATTCACCGCCGCGCCAACGAGAATCACGAATTCCAGATCTGGCCGACGTGCGGCGACCTCGGGTACCACCCACCCGCCTTGGCTGATGCCCCACATCCCGATCCGTCGCGGGTCGATATCGGTGCGCTGGCGTGCCCAGTCGATCGCCGCCTCAGCTTCCGCGGCCCGGTCGTGCATGCTTTGACTGAGCCAATTCCCCGGTGCCCCATCGACTCCCGGCTTGTTCCAGGACAGTGAGGCAAACCCCGCCTTGGCGAACGACTCCCATATCGGCTCGTAGAAGCCGTCGCGTGTCGCGTTCGCCGCACCGTCGCCATGCACGAAAACCACCACGCCGAATGGTCCGTCGCCATGCTGGGGCACGGCGAGTGTTGCCTCGAGCGGCCCGGTTGGGCCGGGAATGGTCAACCGCTGGGTCCTGATCGCGAAGTCATTCGCGTGCATCACCCAGCCGCCGGCACCCAAGATCAGCGCGATAACGCAGGCCAGGGCGACGAGGAGCCACTTGTTCCGGCGATTCGCACGGCGGAAGGAGACGCCAAAACTATTAAACACCACACGATCGTATATGAATCAATAGATTAGGAGTGTGTGTTCAGGGAAGGCGTGTGCTGGGGGGTGCGCCGTGCCAGCGCGTATAGGCATGCGTGAATGCCGCGGCCGTGGACGCCCGATGTCTACCGGCACCGGCTGGCCGCCGAACCGGCTTTGTCCGACTACGACCTCGTGGTGCGGGATGCCCGGGAGCGCGAAGCCGCGCGGCGGTAACCCCTCACAGGAAACTCACAGTGGCGACCCAGTCGCGTCGGAGCCGGAGACACCATTGTCACTGATGTGACCAGTGTGATGCAGCCGATCGAGACCGCGACGGCACCGACCGCAGTACTCGCGACGACCCTCGACATCGTGATCCCCGTATACAACGAGGAAAACGACCTGGAACCGTGCGTGCGCCGCCTGCACGAGTTCCTGGCCAACGAGGTGCCGTACACGGCGCGCATCACCATCGCCGACAACGCCAGCACCGATCGCACCCTGCAGATCGCCCATCGGCTCGCCGATGAGCTTGGCGGTGTTGACGTGCTGCACCTAGAGGAGAAGGGCCGGGGGCGCGCTCTGGCCGCGGCGTGGCTGTCCTCGGACGCCGAAGTTGTCGCCTACTGCGATGTGGACCTGTCCACCGACCTCAACGCGCTGATGCCGCTTGTCGCACCACTGATCTCGGGTCACTCGGATGTCGCCTACGGGTCGCGGCTCAACCGCAACTCACGTGTGGTCCGCGGCCCCAAGCGCGAGTTCATCTCCCGCACCTACAACCTGATCCTGCATGCGTCGCTGCAGGTGAGGTTCTCCGACGCCCAGTGCGGCTTCAAGGCGATCCGTACCGACGTTGCGCACCAACTACTTCCGCTTGTCGAGGACAAAGAATGGTTCTTCGATACCGAGCTGCTGGTGCTGGCCGAGCGCGTCGGCCTACGCATTCACGAGGTACCCGTCGACTGGGTCGATGACCCGGACAGCCGGGTCGACATCGTCGACACCGTGCGCAAGGACCTGCTCGGGATCTGGCGGTTGGGCCGGGCGCTGATGCTCGGCACCCTGCCGCTGGACGAGCTTCGCCACAGCCTCGGCCGTGAACCACTCGTCGAGGGTGTGCCTCCCGGAATGGTCGGACAGCTGGTGCGATTCGGGATCATTGGTGTGGCAAGCACGTTGGCCTACGCGCTACTGTTCCTCGTCCTGCACGGGACGGTGGGGGATCAGGCCGCCAACTTCCTGGCGCTGCTCATCACCGCCGTGCTCAACACCTCTGCCAACAGGTTCTTCACCTTCGGGGTGCGGGGGCGGCGCAACGTTGCCAAGCATCAGTTCCAGGGGCTTGTCATCTTCGGCATCGGGCTGGCCTTGACCAGTGGCTCGCTTGTCGCGATGCACCACCTGGTTCCGGACGCCTCCAAGCATCTGCTGCTGATCGTGCTGACCGTGGCCAACCTGGTCGCAACCCTGGTCCGGTTCGTCGGATTGCGTTGGGTGTTCAGAAGCGCGAACGCTCGATGATTCGCGAGCGGATCAGCGTTGGTCTTCTGCTGATCGGCACCGCGGCGGCCTACCTGATCAACCTCGGCACCAACGGCTGGGCCAACTCCTTCTATTCGGCAGCGGTGCAAGCGGGTTCGGTGTCGTGGAAGGCCGCGTTCTTCGGATCCTCGGACGCCGCCAACTCGATCACCGTCGATAAGCCCCCCGCCTCGCTGTGGCTCATGGAACTCTCGGTGCGGATCTTCGGGCTCAGCACCTGGAGCATTCTGGTGCCCCAGGTGCTTCTGGGTGTGGCGTCGGTCGGCCTGCTGTACCTGACCGTCCGCCGGTACTTCGGGCACCGGGCCGGCCTGCTGGCCGGGCTGGTACTTGCGGTCACGCCGGTGGCGGTGCTGATGTTCCGGTTCAACAATCCGGACGCGCTGTTGGTCTTCCTGATGATCGCCGCGGTGTGGGCGCTGTTACGCGCCATCGAGGATGGCCGCACCCGCTGGCTGCTCCTGGTCGGGGCGCTGGTCGGATTCGGTTTCCTGACCAAGCAGTTGCAAGTCCTGCTCGTCATCCCGCCCATCGCCGTGACTTACCTGATCGCCGGACCCGTGGGTGTCGGGAAGCGTCTGGCACAGCTCGCCGGATCGGCTGCCGCGGCGGTAGTTTCGGCGGGATGGTGGATCGTCGCTGTCGAGTTGTGGCCACCCGGCTCACGCCCGTGGATCGGCGGATCGCCCGATAACTCGATCCTCGAGCTCACCCTCGGCTACAACGGGCTGGGCCGCATCAACGGTAACGAGAAGGGCAGTGCCTCGGGTCCGCGTGACGAGATGTATGGCTTCGGCGGCCACTTCGGGAGCGAACCCGGGATCGGCAGGCTGTTCCAACCAGCCCTGGGCGGGCAGATTGCCTGGCTGCTTCCGGCGGCACTGTTCCTGGCGGTGTTGGGATTGGTCCTGCTGCGCAGGGAATCCCGGACGGATACGCGTCGGGCAGTGCTGCTTGTCTTCGGATTGTGGGTGCTCACCACGGGCGCCGTGTTCAGTTACATGCAGGGCATATTCCATCCCTACTACTCGGTGGCCCTGGCACCTGCCGTTGCCGCACTTGTGGGCGCGGGCGGATTCCTGGCCTGGCGGGAGCGCGAAAAACCCTGGGTAAGAGCATCTTTAGCGGCCACTCTGGCGTTTACCGCAGTGCTGGCCTGGATTCTGCTGGGCCGGTCAGCGGAGTTCCAGCCGTGGCTGCGTTGGGCGATATTGGCCCTGGGGGCGATCGCACTTCTCGGCATCGTCCTGAACAGATATCCCAAGGCTGTCGTCGCCATCTCGCTCATGGTGGCGCTCGCCGGTCCGATCGCGTACTCGGTCCAGACCATCGCGACGCCGCACAGCGGAGCGCTTCCCTCGGCTGGGCCCGAGGTCAAGGGAGGCGGTTTCCCGGACTTCCCGGATATGCCCGAGCGAGAGCATCGTCCGGAATTTGAGCGCGGTTCCCAGCGCGGTGGCGGTCTGCTGGATGGAAGCGATCCGGGCCCCAATATTGTCGCGGCTCTGGAGGCTAACGCCGATCGCTATACCTGGGTGGCCGCCGCGGTGGGCTCCAACCAGGCGTCGGGTTACCAGCTGTCCACTCGTCGGCCCGTCATGCCCATCGGAGGGTTCAACGGGACCGACCCGTCACCGACGCTGGCGCAGTTCCAGCAGTACGTGGCCGACGGTCAGATCCACTTCTTCTTAGATGGGGAGCGCGCTAACCACGGCGAGGGATTCGGCGCCCCCGGCAGTGAGACCTCGAAATCCATCCGCGAGTGGGTGCAGAAAACCTTCGCCAAACAGACCATCGACGACGTCGATGTCTATGACCTGACGGCACGGTAACTCCCGTCGAGTGGGAACCTGGCGAGGCTTTTGCGGTGATTTTCCTCGCGAGGTTCCCACTCGAGGCAGGAAATACTGGGTCAGAGGCGCTCGACGACCCAATCGATGCACTGCGTCAGCTTCGAGATGTCCTCGGGATCGATGGCCGCGAACATCGCCACCCGCAGCTGGTTGCGGCCCAGCTTGCGGTACGGCTCGGTGTCCACAACACCGTTGGCGCGCAACACCTTCGCAACGGCTGCCGCGTCCACGTCGTCGTTGAAGTCGATGGTGCCCACCACCTGCGAACGCTGCGCCGGGTCTGCCACGAAGGGTGTGGTGTACGCCGTCGCCTCGGCCCAGGTGTACAGCCGCGATGCCGAATCGGCGGTCCGCTTGGTGGCCCAGTCCAGACCACCATTGCTCAGCAGCCAGTCGATCTGATCGGCCAGCAGCAGCAGCGTTCCGATGGCAGGGGTGTTGTAGGTCTGGTTCTTGAGGCTGTTCTCCACCGCGATGGGCAGGGACAGGATGTCCGGCACCCAGCGTCCGCTGCCGCCAATTTCCTCCACGCGCTCCAGCGCGGCCGGGCTCATGACAGCAAGCCACAGCCCGCCGTCGCCGGCGAAATTCTTCTGCGGCGCGAAGTAGTAGGCGTCTGCCTCGGTGACATCCACCGGCAGGCCACCGGCGCCGGAGGTGGCGTCGATGAGCACCAGCGCGTTCTCGGAGCCGGCCGGACGCTGTACCGGAACCATGACGCCGGTCGACGTCTCGTTGTGGGCCCAGGCGATCACATCGGCCGACGGATCCGAGACGGGCGCGGGCGCGCCACCGGGATCGGCGGTCACCTTGATGGGATCTCCGACGAAGGGGTTCTTGGCCACGCAGGAGGCGAACTTGGAGCTGAACTCGCCGAACGTCAAGTGCAGCGACTTCTCGCGGATCAGGCCGAAGGCGGCGGCGTCCCAGAACAGGGTGGAGCCGCCGTTGCCGAGAATGACCTCGTAACCGTCGGGTGCGGAGAAGAGCTCCTTGAGCCCCTCGCGGACGCGACCCACCAGGTTCTTGACCGGCGCTTGCCGATGCGAAGTACCGAAGAGGGAGGCTCCGGCGGTCACGAGCGATTGCAGCTGTTCGGGCCGCACTTTGGAGGGGCCGCAGCCGAAACGTCCGTCGGCGGGCAGGAGGTCAGCGGGGATGGTCAATTCAGCCACGGCTACCAGCCTAAACGGTGACCCAATGAGACCTGCCTCACATAAAACAATGCGTGCAGAGAACGTCACATGGGACGTTTCGTCCCAAACCTAGATAGGGGCTTCTCGCCCTGTTTACACTCGCCCAGAGCTTGTAGACTTCCAAGTAGCCCCAGAACGTAAAAGTTTGCAGGTCCGTTACCGCGTCTTTGGACGAATCAAAGGAGATAAGCCATGTCGCTCCGCGAGAAGCTCCGCGCGAAGAAGGAAGTACGCGCCGACGCGAGCTACGTCCAGGTACTCGAGACCTTGTCGCACGGCTCCACGAACCGGAACTTCGATCCCTTCATCGATATCGACTGGGATAACCCGGAGTATGCCGTCGTCCCCAATGATCCGCGCTGGGTTCTCCCGCACCGGACCGATCCGTTCGGCCGGCACCCGTGGTACCAGGCGCAGCCGCTGGAGAAGCAGATTGAGATCGGCATGTGGCGTCAGGCCAATGTCGCCAAGGTTGGTCTGCACTTCGAGAGCATCCTGATCCGCGGTCTGATCCAGTACGCGTTCAGCGTCCCCAATGGCTCACCGGAGTTCCGGTACCTCAACCACGAGTCCATCGAAGAGTGCAACCACACCCTGATGTTCCAGGAGATGGTCAACCGCCTCGGTGTCGACGTACCCGGGATGCCGCGCCTGCTGCGCTGGCTGTCCCCGTTCGTTCCGCTGGCCTCCACGCCGTTCCCCGAGATGTTCTTCGTGGGTGTGCTCGCCGGTGAAGAGCCCATCGACCACACGCAGAAGAACGTGCTGCGCGAGGGCGACAATCTGCACCCGATCATGAAGCGCGTCATGGAGATCCACGTGGCCGAGGAGGCCCGGCACATCTCCTTCGCGCATGAGTACCTGCGCAAGCGCGTGCCGGCCATGCACTGGTTCAACCGGTTTGTGTTGTCGATCGCCACCCCCATCACCATGCGGGTGCTGATGGGCGCCATCATGACGCCGCCGCGCAGCTTCGCCAAGAGATTCGACATCCCGCAAGAGGTGATGAAGGAAATCTTCTGGAAGAGCCCGGCCTCGCGGCAGACCATGAGCGAGGTCTTCTCCGACGTCCGGATGCTGGTCAGGGAGACCGGGATGATGAACCCGGTGGCCAAGCTGGTGTGGCGAGTGCTGCACATCGATGGCCGTGCCGCCCGCTACCGCAGCGAGCCGCAGCGCGGCCCGCTGGTGAACTACTCGGCCCCTGAAGCCGCAGTGACTGATTCGCACAGCGCTGTTCCCGCCTGATGCCGCACGTCGTTACCCAGGCGTGCTGTAACGAGGGCTCCTGCGTTTACGCATGCCCGGTGAACTGCATCCACCCCACGCCTGACGAACCGGATTTCCTCAAGGCGGAGATGTTGCACATCGACGCCTCCGCGTGTGTCGACTGTGGTGCTTGTGTTGCCGCCTGCCCAGTGGATGCCATCAAGCCGGATTCGGTGCTCAAGGAAGAGCAGTTGCCCTTCCTGCGGATTAACTCCGAGTTCTATCCGCGCGAAATCCCCCGCGCCAGTTTGGCTCCGGTCATTCAGGCGCCGCCGGTCCGCACGACCGGCCGAGCGCTGAAGGTGGCGATCGTCGGCTCCGGTCCGGCGGCGATGTACGCCGCCGACGAGCTGCTGACCCAGCCGCACGTGAAGGTCAACATGTTCGAACGGCTGCCCGCCCCCTACGGTTTGGTGCGTGCCGGGGTGGCCCCCGACCACCAGCAGACCAAGCGGGTGACGAAGCTTTTTGACACGATGGCCGCCCAGCCCAACTTCGAGTTCTTCTTGAATGTCGAGGTGGGTAAGGACATCACCCACGAGGAACTACTGGCGCATCACCATGCGGTGATCTACTCCGTCGGTGCGTCCTCGGATCGCCGCCTGAACATCCCGGGGATTGAATTGCCCGGCAACGCCACCGCCACCCAGGTGGTCGCGTGGATCAACGCGCACCCCGACTACACAGATTTCCGGGTGAACCTCGATCACCAGCGCGCCGTTGTCATCGGTAACGGAAACGTGGCCCTGGATGTCGCGCGGGTGCTCACCGGAGACACCGATCGCCTTGCGCGCACGGATATTTCGGATACCGCTCTGACCGCATTGCGTAGTAGCAAGCTGCGTGAGGTCGTCATCGTCGGGCGCCGCGGTCCCGAGCATTCGGCGTTTACCCTGCCCGAGCTGCTCGGTCTCGTCGGCCTCCCCGATATGACGGTGGTCATCGATCAGGAAACAGCGGACCTCGTCGACGAGGCGCTGCAGACGCACCTGGAGCCGTTGACGCGGCAGAAGCTGGAAGTGCTCAGCACCTGCCCGCGTGAGGCTCGGGAGCCTGGCGGCAAGACCATCCGCTTCGCCTATAACCGCACCCCCATCAAGGTGCTCGGTGACGGGCGCGCGGAAGGTATCGAGTTCCAGCATGGCGAATCTGTGGACACCATCGAAGCGGGTTTGGTGCTCACCTCGATCGGCTATCGCGGTGTCCCGATGCCCGACGTGCCGTTCGACAACCAGCGTGCGATCATTCCGAACGAGCAAGGGCGGGTGACCGATCCGGACACCGGCAAGGCGCATCCCGGCACCTATGTGGCGGGATGGATCAAGCGCGGTCCGACCGGATTCATCGGGACCAACAAGTCGTGCTCGCAGCAGACCATCACCTCGCTGGTCGAGGACTACAACCACGGGCTGCTCGCCGATCCGGCGCACCGGCTGTCGGGTCTGTCCAAGCTGATTCAGCGGCGGCAGCCGACGATCGTTGGCCACGATGGTTGGCTGGCGATCGACCGTGCGGAGATTGCGCGCGGTAAGGGTGAAGGCCGTCCGCGCGACAAGTTCGTCTCGGTGCCCGAGATGCTCCGCGTTGCCGCGAATGCCCCGCAGCCACCATTGTGGCGCAAGGCAATTCGCGGGTCTGCGTTGGAAGACTTGCTGCGATAGCGGTTGTTCGGCGTTAGTCGACGCCGCCCGCGGCGTACTTCTTGAGGTCTTCGGGGTTGACGATCTTGACCGGTTGACCCAATGACCACAGGTGTCCGAACGGATCCTTGAT